>NZ_ATUP01000004.1 GCF_000420265.1 Oceanicaulis alexandrii DSM 11625 | reverse complement strand
CGTTAAGACCTTCTGCGCCAATGGTACTATGTCCTAAGGCATGGGAGAGTAGGTCGCCGCCCGGTCCGCTAGACACGATGCAATTACATTCTCCGGTTTACATCAAAACATACAAAACCCCCGCGCCATCTGGCCGGGGGTTTTGTTGTTTCGCGAACCAGGCATGACCTCGGAGAGCCGTCATGATTGAAATCATTGCATCGCAGCCAGGGCATGGCGACCGAGTCATTGAGATCTGGCGCTCAGCCGTCGACGCTACGCATGACTTTCTCTCGCCCGAAGATCGCCAGTCCCTCGATCACGAGGTATCTGAGTTCCTGCCGCAAGCGCCGCTTTGGTTGGCGCGAGTGGAGGGGGATCTCATCGCCGGCTTCATGATGGTGACCGGCCGTCATATGGACGCGCTCTTCATTGACCCGGATCTACATGGCCGGGGTGTGGGCCGGTCACTCGTCGAGCATGCGATCACCCTGCACGGCGATCTCACAACAGATGTGAACGCGCAAAACCCCGGCGCCATAGCTTTTTACAAAGCTCTGGGGTTTGTTGAGACGGGGCGATCTGACCGGGACGATCAGGGGCGGGCCTATCCGATCATTCATCTTGCGCGGGGCGGGGCTCCCACGGATTGATCAGCGGGACTCCTGTGGGGATGAAGTCCTTTACATTGCGAGTCACGATCGACATGCCATGTTCCAGGGCGGTGGCCGCAATCAGCGCGTCCCGTTCTGAACGCGGGTCAGGCACATGCAGGTCTGCGCATCTCAAGGCGACGGCTTCGTTGATCGCTAACACACGTCCCGCGAAGGCCGGCCGGACATGCTCTTCCATCCAGCGTCTGAGCAGAGCGCCTTTCACATCATCCTTGCGGGCTATCCGAAGAATTCCGATCTCAAGCTCCATCAGGCTGATGACCGAGAGATAGAACTGTCCGGCATCCTTATCTGTCAGCCAGGCGACAAGGTTGGGATCGGCGCGCCCATCACCGACTTTTCTGAGTTCGGACACCACATTGGTGTCGAGCATCATCATGTCAGGTCAGGCACGTTGAGATCGAGCGCCACGCGCTCAGGCTCCAGCGCGATGTCTGACAGGCCCGGCAAGGCGAGCGCGTCGACCAGACTCACGTGCTGCGCGGTCAGTTGCTCATAGTCTTCGATAGACAAAAGAACATGGGCCGGCTTGCCGCGATCGGTGATGATCACGGGCCCTGTCTTAGACGCCCGCTTGGCGGCGCCGAGATCCTGATTCAGTTCGCGACTGCTGACAGTGGTGATCGACATGTCGGCCTCCAGAATTTGTGGTTACGTTACTACAAATGGGAAGTCAGATCAATGGAGGCAAGGCTGAACAGCATTCATTTCCCGGGCAAGCCAGGGACTGGCGCTTCAATGGCTCGAAGAGATCTTGGAGCGGCGCCGCCGGCGCGGGCTTGCGGTCGCCGTGAGAGCATTGGGAATGCGTAGGGGCAGGCGCCAAAAGGCGCCGGCGACTGCACACACGGCGTTGACCGCATCAGGGGAGGGGCGTACACACCGCCTCCCAGCGACGGGCTGCCCTGATTTCCTTCTGGATACGGAGCAGTTCTGAAGCGGGCGTCAGGATGACAAACGGGACTTCCCGCTTTGTCGATCGTTAACAGAGCGAAGACACACGCAAGTGAAGATCCTCTGCTAAACGGACTTGGCGAAGAGGGACGGGGTCTATAGACACCGCACCTCGCACTTTTGAGGGCGCACCGCCGACTGCGGGGTTCCTGAGAAAGTCGATTGACGCAGAGCCGGACGGTCCTTACCAACCGCGTTCTTCGTTAAAGAGGCAGCTGCAGGAAACATAGTTTTCTGAAGATGTTTCGAAGCGGTCACCAGAACAGAATTGATGCTTTCAGTTCTGTTTCATGTCGCCGCAGACCGTGAATGCGAAACGCTGAAACGGGATGCGGACACAGGGTTGACCGAGAGATGCGGGATCGTTAGACACCGCGCCTCACGCTTTGAACGGAAAGCTCGCAACTGCAGCGGCCCTGAAAAAGCGATTGACCGGGTAGTTTGGTTCTTATAGAAACCGCGCTCCTTGGTTGGCCCTCGGGTTTGGCGTTTCGGCGCTGCACATGAGGGGTTGACGGAAGGT
>NZ_ATUP01000003.1 GCF_000420265.1 Oceanicaulis alexandrii DSM 11625 | reverse complement strand
CGATGGAAGAGAAGCTGCGCTTCGCCATCCGTGAAGGCGGCCGCACCGTGGGCGCTGGCGTGGTGTCCAAGATCACCGACTAAGCGCACGCGCTGCCTGCAGCGCACCGCACAGATCAACGCCCCGGAGCCCAGCTCTGGGGCGTTTTTCGTGCGCAGAATGAGGGCGGTGGGAGAGGGCGGCGATTCGGTAGCGTCCAAAACGCCTTGAGAGGCATCGGGCGGCATGAGCAGCCAGGCGTGTGATGCTGTAATGTTTCCAGACGCAGGAAGCGCGTCTCAGGCTACGAATCACCACCACCGGGTGCAAGGGCCGGCGCTGGAATGCTGCTGGCGCGAAATGTGTCCGGGCCACCACATGAAAAAGACGTGCCGCGCTGCATATGTACAATCAGAAGTCACAAATGTGATTTTTCTGTCACGATCAAAAGTTCATCTCTTGTCCATACTCAACGGCGTGTTGACCGGTCTCGGTTGAACGCCATAGGGTTCTGTTATGTCCGCATTATTCATTTGTGCGGGCGCCATCGTACCGGTCGCTCGCACCTAAAAAAGGGGAGGTGCGGCGGCTTTGTTATTCAGACGAAGCGGGGAGATATTTATGCTTCAAAACAAAGCACTGGCTCGTAAGCTGCTGTGCGCAACCATGCTGTCAGGCATGGCGTTCGCGGCACCTTCGGCATTCGCTCAGGAAGAGGAAAGCGCGGCTTCGGAAGATACCATTACGGTGACCGGTACGCGCATTCAGTCCGCTAACCTGGTCGCCACCAGCCCGGTGACCACCATCGACGCCAGCGAAATCGCTGGCCGCGGCGTGATTCGCGTCGAGGACATGGTCAACCAGCTGCCGCAAGCCTTCGCAGCTCAGGGTTCCAACATCTCAAACGGTTCCACCGGCACCGCGCAAGTCAACCTGCGTGGTCTCGGCGCTCAGCGGAACCTGGTTCTGTTGAACGGTCGTCGCCTGCCTTACGGCTCGCCGCGTTCGGTTCCGGCTGACGTCAACCAGGTGCCGAGCGCTCTGGTCGAGCGTGTGGAAGTTCTGACCGGCGGCGCATCGGCCGTTTACGGTTCGGACGCGATCACCGGCGTTGTGAACTTCATCCTTGATGATGATTTTGAAGGCCTGCGTATCGACACGCAGTACAGCTTCTATCAGCACAACAACGAAAACTCGACGATCCAGGACCTGGTGAGCGGCTACGCCGCTGGCAACCCGTCCCAGTTCAAGCTGCCTGACGACAATGTTGTTGACGGCGAAGCGGTCGAGATCTCTGCTGTCATGGGTGTGAACACCCCGGATGGCCGCGGTAATGCTTCTGCTTACATCTCGTATCGTAACGTGAACCCGGTCTACCAGGCGAACCGTGACTACTCGGCTTGCGCATTCGGCACCCAGAATGGCGGCACCGAATTCTCTTGCTCGGGTTCTTCCACGAACGCCACGGCGAACTTCCTGAACCTTGGCACTGACCCGGCGCTGGCGAACTTCCAGAGCTGGTTCCGCACCAACGGTTCCCAGTTCATCGATCGTGACTTCACGTCCGATACGTTCAACTTCAACCCGTTCAACTTCTACCAGCGTCCTGACGAGCGTTACACCGTCGGTTCGTTCATCAACTATGAGTTCAGCCGTCATTTTGACGCCTATGCCGAACTCAGCTTCATGGACAACACCTCGAACTCGCAGATCGCGCCGTCCGGCGTGTTTGGCGGCGGTGTTGCCGGTCAAGGCGGCGGCATCAACTGTAACAACGCCTTCCTGACCGCTCAGCAAGTTGACTTCCTCTGCACCCAGAACGGTCTCGGCCCGACGGATGTGGCTGAAGGCGTGCTGATCCTGCGCCGGAACGTTGAAGGCGGTTCGCGTAACTCCGACATCCGTCACACCACCTATCGTGGCGTCGTCGGTCTGCGTGGCCAGGTTGCGGACAGCCCGTTTGATTACGACGTGTATGCGTCTTATTCGAACGTTTCGTTCGCCGAGAACTACAACAACGAACTGTCCATCCGGAAGTCCTCGCTGGCTCTGAATGCTGTCGATGATGGCGCTGGCAACATTGTCTGCGCCGTGAACGCTGATGCGGATCCGTCCAATGATGACGCGGCTTGCGTGCCGTACAACATCTTCTCGGGCACCCCGTCTGCGGCTGCGATCGCATACATCACCAACCCGCTTCTTCAGCGCGGCACCGTGACCCAGCAAGTGGTTTCGGGCTCCATGTTTGGTGACCTGGGCGCTTATGGCCTTGTGTCTCCGTTCGCCACCTCCGGCGTTGGCGTCGCATTCGGTGCTGAATACCGTCGTGACTCCCTGAGCCTCCTGCCTGACTCCAACTATCAGTCTGGCGATGGTTTTGGCCAAGGTGGTCCGACTCCTCCCGTCTCCGGCACGACCGACGTCTGGGAAGTGTTCGGTGAAGCCCAGATCCCGATCATCGAAGGCGCTCAGTTCGCTGAAGTCCTCGCTGTCGAGTTGGCTTACCGTTATTCCGATTACTCCACCGGCGTGTCGACCGACACCTACAAGGTTGCTGGCGAGTGGGCTCCGATCGACGATCTGCGTTTCCGCGGTTCTTACCAGCGTGCGGTGCGTGCACCGAACGTGATCGAGCTGTTCTCGAACCAGTCGATCGGCCTGTTCGATCTGACCCAAGGCGCGAATGGTCTGTATGATCCTTGCGCTGGCGCCAACCCGTCCGCGACCCTGGCCCAGTGCCAGAACACGGGCGTGACGGCGGCTCAGTACGGCAACATCGCCGACAACCCTGCTGGTCAGTTCAACCAGCTTGGCGGCGGCAACCCGAATCTCGATCCGGAAGTGGCTGACACGTACACGATCGGCTTCATCTTCACGCCGAGCTTCATCGAAGGTCTGACCATTACGGCTGACTATTTCGACATCGAAGTGGAAGACACGGTTTCGACCGTTTCGCCGAACCAGTCGCTGACTCAGTGCTTGGCCACTGGTGATCAGAGCTTCTGTTCGCTGGTCAATCGTGGCGATGGCGGCACCCTGTGGGCGAACCCGTCGGGCTTCATCGTGGCGACCAACACCAACATCGGTTCGCTCTCGACCTCGGGCTTCGACATCAGCGCCACCTATAGCCTGGATCTCGAAAACTTCGTGTCCGGCTCGGGTTCTCTGGAACTTGAATATGTCGGTACGTTGCTGGATTCCCTGGAAACAGTGAGCAGCCCGACTGCAACCCCGTTTGATTGTGTGGGCTTCTACAGCTCTTCGTGCGGTACGCCGAACCCGGAATATCGTCACAAAGCGACCGCCACTTGGCTGACGCCGTTTAACGCGGACTTCACCCTGAGCTGGCGTCACTTTGGCGAAGTGGAAATCTTCGGCGGCGGCGCTGCGATCAACCAGACCCTGGAGAGCCAGGACTGGTTTGACCTCAGCGGTAACTTCTACGCCCGCGACAACGTTCGTTTCCGCGCTGGTGTGAACAACATCTTCGACAAAGAGCCGCCGCTTTCGGCTGCTGTGGGCGCCGGCTTCGGTAACGGCAATACCTACCCGCAGGTTTATGATGCGCTTGGCCGTTACGTCTTCGCAGGCGTGACCGTCGAGTTCTAAGTCAGAACCTTACGGGTTTGAAAACTGGGCGGCGGACCTCTGGTCCGCCGCCTTTTTCTTTGGGGAGCGCTTTTGCCGATAACCGCACAGCAAAAACCCCACGCTTTTCAGCGCGGGGTTTGCATATCAACGCGAATGTCCAGACGGACGGGGCGGGCGGAGAGGGTTAGCCGCCGCCGACAACAGGCGTCGTAGACCGCTGCATGCGTTCGACCTGGGTGCGACCGGCTTCAGAGTTGCGTTCGACATCTTCCGGGGTCATGCAAACGCGCTCACGGCGCAAAGAACCGAAGACCTGACGATATTCACAGACCAGACCTTCTTCATCCGCCATAGCCAGTTGAGCGTCGATTTCATTGCGGACACGTGCTTCGCGATTGGGGTCAGCCGCGCACGCAACCAGCGTCAGGGACGCGGTCGCCGCGACAAGACCAAAAAGAATTTTCATGTTCCCCTCCTTTTTATATTGGGCACTGCAACATAACAGGAGTGCTCGCCAGATGCGAACCGGAATTCGCTAGCTCGTCTCTTTAAGGGAATCAAAGCCAGACAAAAGAGCGCGGACAAGGTCTTGTTCTTCCTTGGAGAGTTCCGGCCGCCAGATGTCGAATAATAAGATGACTCGCTGTGCTGCAGCCTGATTGGCGGCTTCATGTTCGATTGAATCGTCAAAAATCAGCAATTCACCTTCCGTCCAGGACCGCGTCTGTGAGCCGACGCGCAAAAAGCCCTGCCCTGGAATGACAAGGGGCAAATGGCAGATCAGCCGAACATTGAGCAATCCGTTATGAGGCGGGATCGCTGCATGCGGTTTAAGGCGCGAGAACAACACGGAGGGTGTCGCGCCTGGTATATCGCACAGGGGCGCATGGCTGAGCGCGTGTTCGACCGCAGGGTGCTTTGACAGGGCTTCCTCCTGTCTGTGTCCGTCTTTCCACAGGAAGCGCGCTGACCAGTCCGTGTTGCCCACCATGTTGTGGGGGTCTGCATGCGGCCGATCATCGCCTTGGACATAGGCGTCAAACGAGCCGTCAGACTGGCTCAGTTCCTGCAGCAAGCTCTCGCGTATGGCTTGCGTATGGTCTTCCACGGCTTCCGCCCAGTCAAACTGGCGCCGGTCATAGAATTCGATCTGCGGCAGCTCGGGATAGTAGTACGCGGTCGGTTCCTGAACGTAGATGCTGCTTTTGCCGACGAGAATATCCAGAGAGCGTTGAAACCGGGCGGAGCGCTCAGGCCGGGTGAAACCTTGGTTTTTCAGGCGTTCGAGTATCTCGGCTTCATAACTGCGCATGATCTGCTGGGTCTGAGACTGGATGCGCGCCAGGTCCGCGGACAGTTCTTGCGGGATTTGCGGTACGGTGGAGGCGCTGCGCAGCGCTGCGTCATAATAGGTGGCGGCCTTGCGCGGCTCGCCGTCCGCATGCCTCCGGTCGCCCTTGAAGATCAAGGAGCGAATATTGCGAGGATCCAGCCGTAACGCCTGATCGATGGCGTGCTCGGCTTGCACCATGTCGCCCATACCAGCGCAAGCGTAAGCGAGGCCGATGTAGAGAGTAATGTTTGCTGGCTCATACGGCTGCGCCTGCTTGAAGAGCAGGGCGGCGTCAGAATGCCTGCCAGCCTGCAGGGCGGAGAAGGCGGCGGGTAGGAGCGATTGAGACGTCTGCATGCGATCAGAATCCAGCGTGAAAGGCGTTTCTAGACGCTATTGAGTTCACACTGCTGGCGGGCAGGGGTCAAACGTTCGCCCCCTATTTCCAAGGCTGATTCACAGCCGTTTGCGGCGCCAGTTGACTGGTCTGGCCATGGGACGGGCTCCGTTTGCGCCGACAGTTGCCCGGTGACTCGCCGCGCCGCGCGGAAATACAACGAGACGGATATCAACTCTAGATCGTGGGTCGCGGAGGTTGAAATTCATTGCCGGAATGTAATAGTTGCGATCACGCAACATTGATATTTTGTCATGTTAATCAGCACTTTTTGGCCACAAATACGGCACTGGGAGAGTTTTATGCTCCTCTAAGTTGGGTAAAATGCATTTTTGCAACACCGGCATTGCAACAGCACGTCACCCTGAAAAGTTCACTTTTAAGGCGAATGAAGCGGCGCCTAGTTTGCCCCATCCACTCGAACACGAGTGCGAGCTTGTTCTCGGCCTGTCGACTACAGGCCTTGCCTCTGAATTACGGGGAGACGTGAATGTCCTATAAGAATTTTAAAACCTGGGCTCTGGCGTCCAGCCTGCTCGCCGGTCTCGGCGCAGCAAGCGCGCCGGCTCTGGCTCAGGAAGATGCGGAAGGCGCCCAGCAGGACGTCATCCAGGTCACCGGTACGCGCATTCAGCGCGGCAACATGACCGAAGCGACGCCGGTCAACACCTTCAACGCCGAGCAGTTCGAGCTGTCCGGCGCCGTGAACACCGCCGAACTGCTGCGCACCCTGCCGGCCGTCGGCGTGTCGTCACTGACCTCGACCAACTCCAACTTCACGGTTGCTTCGTCCGGTGTGAACACCATCGAGCTGCGCAACCTGACCGAAGACCGCACCCTGGTGCTGATGAACGGCCGCCGTTTCGTCGCGGGCCTGCCTGGCACTAACAATGTCGACTTCAACTCCATCCCGACCGAGTTGATCGAGCGCGTTGACGTCGTCACCGGCGGCGCATCTGCCGTTTATGGCTCTGACGCCTTGGCTGGCGTTGTGAACGTCATCCTGAAAGACGACTTTGAAGGCATTGTCGCTTCCACCCAGGCTGGCATTTCCGACGAAGGCGACGACGAGACCTACCGCGCATCCCTGACCATGGGTTCGATGTTTGATCAGGGCCGTGGCAATGCTGTGGTCTCCAGCACCTGGTCGCGTGAAAACGGCGTCTATGCCCGTGACCGCGAAGGTCTGGACCGTGATGGTCTCTCCCGCGCCTTTTTCGACCCGACCGTTGAGAACTGGCAAGAGGACGTGATCCCGTTCTACTCGTCATTCTCCGAGCGCGGCCGCATCCGGATTCCCGGCCTGTCCGCTGGTGGCGCCCCGACCGACGTTGCAAACCTTGTGTTTGACGAAACTACCGGTCAGGTGCGTCCGTTCACCTCTGCGAACGCTGACGGCTCGCCGCTGGACGGCTTCAACCGTCAGGCCTATCGCGCCATCGCTGTGCCGACCGAACGTTTCACCTTCTCCTCGCTCGTGAACTACGAAGTGAACGAGAAGATGAACTTCTTCTTTGAAGGCACTTATGCGTCCACCGAGACCCGGTCTTCTCTGGAGCCGTTCGCTCTGTCCTCTGACGACGTGTTCGGCGACAACGCTGCTCAGTTCGTCGATGATAACAATGACGGCGTTTACGACCGTTCGCGTTACGGCATTTCCATCCTGAACCCGTATGTTCCGCTCGCCATGCGCGACGCTGCTCGTGCGGCAGCCGATTTCAACAATGACGGCATCCAGGACATCGCGGATGAAGACCTGGTCGTCGGCTTTGTGCGCCGTATGACCGAAGTGGGTCAGCGTTCGTCGCAGAACACCCGCCAGACCGCACGCATCGTCGTCGGCCTGGAAGGTGATCTGACCGACAACTGGTCTTATGAAGTCAGCGCCAATGTGGGCCGCACCACTCAGTCGCAGCGCTCGACCGGTCAGGTCAACGTTCTCAACCTGCGTCAGGCGCTCAATGCGACTGAAGTCGGCGGCCAGATCGTCTGCGCCGACGACATTGCTCGCGCTCAGGGCTGCGTGCCGGTCAACATCTTCGGCCAGGGCTCCATCACCCCTGAAGCCGCAGCTTACATCAATGCGCCGTCCTCGCGTCAGGCTGAAATCAGCCAGCAAGTCTATTCAGGCTTCCTGACCGGTGATGTCGGCTTTGCGTCCCCGTTCGCAGAAGAAAATGTCCAGGTCGTCGTCGGTGCGGAATACCGCTCCGAAGAGTCCGAGAGCGTTCCGGATGCGCTGAGCCAATCCGGCCAGAACGGCGGCAACGTCTCTCCGGCTGTCTTTGGTGACTTCCAGGTGGCTGAGCTCTTCGCGGAAGCGGAGATCCCGCTGGTGCAGGGTCGTCAGTATGTCGAAGACCTGCGTCTGAACCTGTCCGCACGTGCGTCCGATTACACCACCGTGGGTCAGACCTTCGCCTGGGCCGCCAACCTGCAGTACACCCCGGTCGACATGCTGCGCTTCCGGGCTCAGTACTCTGAATCCGTGCGGGCGCCGAACATTGGCGAGCTGTTCCAGCCGCCGTCAGAAACCTTCGAGGGCGGCGACGACGTTTGCGCCGGCCTGACCCTGTCGGGTTCTGATCCGGCCTTCTTCAACAGTGCTGACGACGCCACCTCCGGCATTGACACAGGCACTGTGAACTCGTCCATCGCCCAAGCGTGTTTCGCGGATCCGGCTGTCGCCGCCCGTGTGAGCCGTGACGGCTTCTACATCCCGACCCAGGGTGAGATTCAGGGCATCGCCGGCTTTAACGGCGGCAACCCGAACCTCTCTGAGGAAACCGCCACCTCCATTACTCTGGGCGCGGTCTTCTCTCCGGACTTCGGGAACATGTGGGTCGACAACTTCGCTCTGTCTGTTGACTACTTCAACATTGAGATCGAAGACGCGATCTCAGGCATCGCTCGCCAGACCTCGATCAACCAGTGCTATGACAACGGCACCGGCGTTTACAACGCCAGCTCCGTGTTCTGTTCGAACATCGTGCGTTTCAACTCCGGCCCGTCTGTCGGCGCCATCAATGAGCTGAACGCCCTGCAGCAGAACCTGGCGACCATCGAAACCGCCGGCGTTGACGTACAGGCCAGCTACTTCCTGGGCCTGAATGATGTCTTCACCGACACCAGCTGGGCACTGGGTGATCTGAACTTCACCCTGACTTACGGCTATCTGGAGAAGTGGGAGCAGGAATCGTTCCCGGGCGCTGAGGTGATCGACTATGCCGACACCGCGGGACTGTTCGAGCACGAAGTGCTGTTCTCTACCGTCTACCGCAACGGTCCGCTGACTGTCGCTTACGACATGAACTGGATGCCGGAAACGCGTCTGGAAGCCACGGGCGACCTGGCTGAAGCCATGGTTCCGTCTGCGACCTTCCAGGATGTTCAGGTGCGTTGGGCGTTCGAAAACCAGCTCGAGCTGGTGTTCGGCGTGGACAACATCACCGACGAGTTCATCAAGTATGGTCAAGGCTTTGACTCTACGGGGACGGGCACGGACGGCGCCATCTATGACGCCATCGGTCGTCGCTGGTATGTGGGTGCGCGTAAGACGTTCTAAGTCTTAAGCGTTCCATCGCTCAGAGAGGCGGCGGGCCTGATGCAGGCCCGCCGCTTTTTTGTGGGAAAAGGGCTTTTCATTCGGGCTCAGGCTCGTTAAAAGACCGGCTTCCGAATAACGGCCCGCTACGTTTGTGCGCACATGATCCTATATAGGATGATGTGAGCACGCGACGCGGGCCGCTGGGTCTAGGGGTGTAGCTCAGCTGGTAGAGCGACGGTCTCCAAAACCGTAGGTCGGGGGTTCGAACCCCTCCGCCCCTGCCAGGCCCGCAACACGTGATCGGTGACGTGCCGAAGGGAAGATGACGAACGCTATGGCGCGAGACACGAAAAGCCGTCAGTCTGCGAACGCTGGCTCATCCGGGAAGTCCGGATCGACTCAAGCGGCCGCGCCTGTGCGCAAGCCGATGAACCCGCTGAAATTCTTCAGCGAGGTGCGTCAGGAGGGCCGTAAGGTCACCTGGACGTCGCGCAACGAGACTCTGGTCTCCACCATCATGGTGCTGGTCATGGCGTCGTTCGCCGCGCTGTTCTTTCTGGGCGTCGACACGGTGATCGGCTTTATTGTGAACTTTCTTCTGGGTCTGGGAGCCTGATCGGGATGGCTGCGAAGTGGTATATCGTCCACGCCTATTCCAACTTCGAGAAGAAGGTGGCCGAGGCGATCCGCGCCGAGGCTGCGCTGCAAGGGCTTGAAGACAAGTTCGAAGAAGTGCTGGTGCCGACCGAGGATGTTGTTGAAGTGCGCCGCGGCCGCAAGGTGAACGCAGAGCGCAAATACTTCCCCGGTTATGTGCTGGTGAAAATGGATATGACTGACGAGGCCTATCACCTCGTCAAGGACACCCCGCGCGTCACGGGTTTCCTGGGGTCGGGCCGTCGCCCGACGCCGGTGCCGGAAGGTGAAGTGCGCCGTATCATGGGGCAGATGGAAGAGGACGCCGAGCGTCCGCGTCCGACTGTCTCTTACGAAGTGGGTGAGACCGTGCGCGTCACTGACGGCCACTTCCAGAGCTTTAATGGTCTGGTTGAGGAAGTGGACGACGAAAAAGGCGTGCTCAAGGTCGCCATCAACATTTTCGGCCGGGCGACCCCGGTCGAGCTCGAATACGCTCAGGTGGAAAAGACCGCCTGATCGTAGACTGGTGCGGGAGGTCGCGGCGAAAGACCATGCCGGGACCGCACCGCGCCGCCCATTGAGAAAAGCCGCGCTTTTTTGAGCGCGGCTTATTGTGCAATCCCCAGGCGTCGCTTGCGGCGCGAATTGGAGGACAGGGACATGGCGAAGAAGATCGCAGGTTATATCAACCTGCAAGTTCCCGCCGGTGCAGCCAACCCGTCGCCGCCCATCGGGCCGGCGCTGGGTCAGCGCGGCGTGAACATTATGGAATTCTGTAAGGCGTTCAACGCCAAGACCCAAGAGATGGAAAAAGGGATGCCGATCCCGACCACCATCACGGTCTATCAGGACAAGTCGTTCACCTTCGTGATCAAGACCGCTCCGGCGAGCTTTTTCCTGAAGAAGGCGGCGAAAGTTCAAAAAGGGTCCGGCGAAGCGGGTAAATCTGCGCCGATCGCCACCGTGACCTCGGCCCAGTGCCGTGAGATCGCGGAAGCGAAAATGAAAGACCTGAACGCAAACGACCTGGATGCCGCGACCAAGATCATTGAAGGATCTGCGCGCTCCATGGGTTTTGAGGTGGTGGGGTAAGCATGGCCAAGATTGCTAAGCGTATTGCCGCCGGCCGCGAAGGTCTGGACCGCGAAAAGCTTCACACCGTCGCCGACGCTGTGAAGCTGGTGAAAGAGCGTGCGACCGCCAAGTTCGATGAAACCATCGAAGTGGCCGTGAATCTGGGTGTTGACCCGCGCCATGCTGACCAGATGGTCCGCGGCGTGGCCAATCTGCCCAACGGCACCGGCCGCTCCATGCGCGTCGCCGTGTTCGCTCGTGGCCCGAAGGCTGATGAAGCCAAGGCCGCCGGCGCGGAAGTCGTGGGCGCGGAAGACCTGGTCGAGCAGATCCAGGGCGGCGAGATCAACTTTGATAAAGTGATCGCCACTCCGGACATGATGCCGCTCGTCGGTCGCCTGGGTAAGGTCCTGGGTCCGCGCGGCATGATGCCGAACCCGAAAGTGGGCACCGTGACCATGGACGTGACCAAAGCGGTCGAAGCGTCCAAGGGCGGCGCTGTTGAGTTCCGTGCTGAAAAAGCCGGCATCATTCACTGCGGCGTGGGCAAGGCGTCCTTCTCTGAAGACGCCCTGACCGAGAATGTGCGCTCTTTGCTGGAGGCTTTGATGAAAGCCAAGCCGACCGGCGCCAAGGGGCAGTACGTCAAAGCCATCGCGCTGAGCTCCACCATGGGCCCGGGCGTGAAAGTGGACGTGTCTGAAGCATCTGCACCGGCTGAAAACGCGTAAGCGTTTCAGCTGAATGAGTTTCCTGAGGGGCAGTCTGACTGCTCTTCAGGATGTCCGGATCGGGAAGGGGGCTTCGGCCCGGTTTCCGGTCCACCTGTCCGAGATCCTGGGGGAGGCCTCGCGCCTCTTAATCCAACCGGCCCCGGGTGAGACAGAGCGACAATCGATACTCCCGGCCGTGCGCTGGAAGGGTCGGTTCGAGCCCTGGGACAGGCCAACGCCGCAGGACGCCTGATCTGGATCAGGCATTCCGGCGGCGGCTTGAGCGAGCCGTCCATAGGGGACGGCTCAAAAAGGGAGACCGCAATGGATCGTACGACCAAAGAAGCGGCGGTCGGGGAGCTTTCGGAAATCTTCGAAAGCGCCGGATCCGTCGTTCTGACCCGTTATTCGGGTCTTACCGTTGCGGAAATGACCAAGCTGCGCGGTGATCTGCGCGAGGTGGGCGGCAAACTCAAAGTTGTCCGTAACCGTCTCGCCAAGATCGCGCTGAAGGGTCAGAAAGGCGAGGCCGCCTCCGACATGTTCGAAGGCCCGGTCGCAATCGCTTATTCTGAGGACTTCACGGCTGCGCCGAAAGTTGTCGTGGAATTCGCCAAATCGAACGACAAGTTCGATCTGGTGGGCGGCTTTATGGAAGAGGAAATCTTCGACGCCAAGGGTGTCGTGGAACTCTCCAAACTGCCGTCTCGCGAAGAGCTTATCGGCGCTATCGCGGGTCGTCTCCTGGGCCAAGCTGGCGAAATCGTCTCGCGCATCACTGCGCCGGGCAACACGCTGGCCGCTCAGATCGAGACCATCCAGGAAAAAGCCGAAGCCTAGTCGTCTCTGCACATCGAACCGATACCCTGATTACCGCAAGGAATTGAACCATGGCTGATATCGCCAAACTCTGTGATGAACTGCTGGCCCTGACCATTCTGGAAGCCAAAGAACTCAACGACCTTCTCGAAGAAAAAGGCATCAAGCCGGCCGCCGCTGCTGTGGCTGTTGCTGGCCCGGCCGCCGGTGGCGAAGCTGCTGCTGAAGAGAAAGACGAGTTCGACGTCGTCCTGATGGAAGCCGGCGACAAGAAAATCAACGTGATCAAAGAAGTCCGCGCCATCACCGGCCTGGGCCTCAAAGAAGCCAAGGAACTGGTGGAAGCCGGCGGCAAAGCCGTCAAAGAAGGCGCCTCCAAAGCCGAAGCCGAAGAGATCAAGAAGAAGCTCGAAGACGCTGGCGCGAAAGTCGAGCTCAAGTAAGGCGTTTCGGGCCGGGCTTGGTTCTGGTCCGAATGCGTTATACGACGTACGGGCGTGCAGGGATTCCTGCGCGCCCGTCACGCCGTTAAAGTTTCCTCTGCAGGTTGTTCCGTTCTGGGGCCTGCAGTCTGACCGCGACGGGGGCACCCCTCGTTCCTGGCGCGGCATACCAGAGCGGGTCTTGGGGGACCTTAGGGTCCTAACGCAAGCGCCAGGCTGATTGAGCCTGCGAAGGGAGCGGAAATGGGTCTGTCGTTTACCGGCAAGAAGCGCATTCGCAAATCGTTCGGCCGGATTCCCGGTGCGGTCGAAATGCCGAATCTCATCGAGGTTCAGAAGCATTCCTATGAACAGTTCCTGATGAAGGACACCGCGATTGCGGACCGGCCTGATGAAGGGCTTCAGGCGGTGTTCAAGTCCGTTTTCCCGGTGAAGGACTTCTCAGAGCGCGCTCTGCTCGAGTTCGTCTCCTACGAATTCGAACCCCCAAAATACGACGTTGAAGAATGCGTCCAGCGCGACATGACCTATGCGGCTCCGCTGAAGGTCAAGATGCGCCTGATCGTCTTTGATGTGGACGAAGAAACCGGCTCCAAGTCCGTCAAGGACATCAAGGAGCAGGACGTCTACATGGGCGATATCCCGCTGATGACCGACAAGGGCACCTTTGTCGTCAACGGCACCGAACGCGTGATCGTCTCCCAGATGCACCGCAGCCCGGGCGTGTTCTTTGACCACGACCGCGGCAAGACGCACGCATCGGGCAAGTTCCTGTTCGCCGCGCGGATCATTCCCTATCGCGGCTCCTGGCTGGACTTCGAGTTCGACGCCAAGGACATCCTTCATGTGCGTATCGACCGCCGCCGCAAACTGCCGGCGACGACGCTGCTGTACGCCCTGGGCCTCGATAAAGAAGAAATCCTGTCCACCTTCTACGGTCGTGTGACCTATCAGGCGGGCAAGGACGGCTGGACCATGCCGTTCGTGAAGGAACGCTGGCGCGGCCTGAAGCCGTCGCGCGACCTGATCGACGCCAAGACCGGTGAAGTTGTCGCGGCTGCGGGCAAGAAGATCTCCGCGCGCGCCGCCAACAAGATGGCGGAAGAGGGCGTTGAAAGCCTGCTGGTCTCGTCAGAAGAGCTGATGGGCAAGTTCGCGGCTGAGGACCTGGTGAACGCCGAGACCGGCGAGATCTTCGCCGAAGCGGGCGACGAGCTGACCGAAGAAGTGATCGCTGCGATCACCGAAGCGGGCGTGGACAGCCTGGACATCCTGGACGTCGACGGCCTGTCCATTGGCGGCCATATGCGCACCACGCTGGCGGCTGACAAGAACGACACCCGTGAGCAGGCGCTGATCGACATCTACCGCGTCATGCGTCCGGGCGAGCCGCCCACGCCGGAAACTGCGGAAGCGCTGTTCGCGGGTCTGTTCTTTGATCCTGAGCGTTATGACCTGTCTCCGGTCGGCCGGGTGAAGATGAACATGCGTCTGGACCTTGAGTGTCCGGACGATGTGCGCGTGCTGCGCGCCGAAGACATCATTGAAGTCCTGCGCGTCCTTCTGGACCTGCGTGACGGCAAGGGTGAAATCGACGACATCGACAATCTGGGCAACCGTCGCGTCCGCTCCGTGGGCGAGCTGATGGAAAACCAGTACCGTGTCGGCCTGCTGCGCATGGAGCGCGCCATCAAGGAGCGCATGGGTTCGGTTGATATCGAAACCGTCATGCCGCACGACCTGGTCAACGCCAAACCGGCCGCGGCTGCGGTGCGTGAATTCTTCGGCTCCTCGCAGCTGTCGCAATTCATGGACCAGACCAACCCGCTGTCTGAAGTCACCCACAAGCGCCGCATGTCGGCGCTTGGCCCGGGCGGCCTGACCCGCGAGCGCGCCGGCTTTGAAGTGCGTGACGTGCACCCGACCCACTATGGCCGGATCTGCCCGATTGAAACGCCTGAAGGCCCGAACATTGGTCTGATCAACTCGCTGTCGACCTATGCGCGCGTGAACAAGTACGGCTTCATCGAGAGCCCCTACCGCAAGGTGGAGGACGGCAAGCTCACCGATCAGGTCGATTACCTGTCGGCGATGCAGGAAGCGCGCTTCACCATCGCTCAGGCGAACGCCACCGTGGACGCCGAAACCGGCATGCTGGCGAACGAGTTCGTCAACTGCCGCGTGGGTCCGGGGCGTGACGCGACGCTGATCCCGCGTGAAGACGTGGACTATATCGACGTGTCGCCCAAGCAGGTGGTGTCGGTTGCGGCCTCGCTCATTCCGTTCCTGGAAAACGACGACGCCAACCGCGCTCTGATGGGCTCGAACATGCAACGCCAGGCCGTGCCGCTCGTGAAAGCGGAAGCGCCTCTGGTGGGCACCGGCATGGAAGCTGTCGTGGCGCGGGATTCCGGCGCTGCGGTCGCCGCTCGCCGCGAAGGTGTTGTGGAGCAGGTGGACGCCCAGCGGATCGTGATCCGCGCGGCGGGTGATGTGGGCGCGGCCGAGTCCGGCGTCGATATCTATCGCCTGTCCAAGTTCCAGCGTTCGAACCAGTCCACAGCCATCAACCAGCGCCCGATCGTGCGCGTGGGCGATACTGTGCGCACCGGCGACATCATTGCGGACGGTCCGTCCACCGATCTGGGCGATCTGGCCCTGGGCCGCAACGTGCTCGTCGCGTTCATGCCCTGGAACGGCTACAACTTCGAGGACTCCATCCTCATCTCCGAGCGTATCGTGCGTGATGACGTGTTCACCTCGATCCACCTGGAAGAGTTCGAGGTGATGGCCCGCGACACCAAGCTGGGTCCGGAAGAGATCACCCGCGATATTCCCAATGTCGGCGAGGAAGCCCTGCGCAACCTTGACGAAGCGGGCATCGTGGCGATCGGCGCCGAAGTGGAAGCCGGCGATATTCTGGTGGGCAAGGTGACGCCGAAAGGCGAAAGCCCGATGACCCCGGAAGAGAAGCTGCTGCGCGCCATCTTCGGCGAGAAAGCGTCTGACGTGCGCGACACCTCGCTGCGTCTGCCGCCGGGCACCACCGGCACCATCGTGGAAGTTCGCGTCTTCAACCGTCACGGTGTGGACAAGGACGAACGCGCCATCGCCATCGAGCGTGAAGAGATCGAACGTCTGGGTGAAGACCGGGACGACGAGCTCGCCATTCTCGAGCGCGACATCTTTGGTCGTCTGCAGGAAATCCTGATCGGCAAATCCGCTGTCTCGGGGCCGAAAGGCTTCAAGAAGGGCGAAGTCACTGGCGAGGCGCTGGAAGACGTGCCGACCAGCCAGTGGTGGAAGATCGGCCTGGAAGACGAAGAGGCCATGGGCCGCGTCGAAGCGCTGAAAAAGCAATACGACGAGTCCAAGGCGCGTCTGGACCGCCGCTTCGAAGACAAGGTCGAGAAGTTGCAGCGCGGCGACGAGATGCCCCCGGGCGTGATGAAAATGGTCAAGGTGTTCGTGGCGGTGAAGCGCAAGCTTCAGCCGGGCGACAAAATGGCCGGCCGTCACGGCAACAAGGGTGTGATCTCCAAGATCAATCCGATCGAGGACATGCCGTTCCTGGATGACGGCACCGCCGTCGACATCGTGCTCAACCCGCTCGGCGTGCCGTCGCGGATGAATGTCGGCCAGATTCTGGAAACCCATCTGGGCTGGGCCTGTAAGGGCCTGGGCCGTCAGATCGGCGAAGCGTATGAAGCTTACAAGCGCACCGGCGATCAGGGCGATCTGAACCAGATGCTGATCAAGGCCTATGGCGAAGATCAGGAGCTGCCGGACGGCGAAGAGGCGCGGGCTGAACTGGGCCGCAATCTCGCCAACGGCGTTCCCATCGCCACGCCGGTCTTTGACGGCGCCCGCGAAGACGACATTGTTGATCACCTGCAGCGCGCAGGCTTCGACAAGTCCGGCCAGTCCATCTTGCATGACGGTCGTACGGGCGATCAGTTCAAACGTCCGGTGACCGTGGGCATCAAGTACCTGCTCAAGCTGCACCACCTGGTGGACGACAAGATCCACGCCCGCTCCATCGGCCCGTACTCGCTGGTCACCCAGCAGCCGTTGGGCGGCAAGGCGCAGTTCGGCGGTCAGCGCTTCGGCGAGATGGAAGTGTGGGCCTTGCAGGCTTACGGCGCCGCCTACACCTTGCAGGAAATGCTGACGGTGAAGTCGGATGACGTTGCGGGCCGCACCAAGGTCTATGAGGCCATCGTGCGGGGCGACAACGCCTTTGAAGCCGGCATCCCGGAAAGCTTCAACGTGCTGGTCAAGGAAATGCGTTCGCTTGGTCTGAATGTGGAGCTGCTCAACCAGTAGGTCGAGCCAGCCAGAACAAGAGAGCGAGCGATCGCGTAGCGGATATCAGACGGCGGGCCCGGACCCCTCAAACCGGCCCCGCCGTCGCCACCGTCAAGGAGACGGACCATGAACCAAGAGGTCATGAACATCTTCAATCCCTCCGCCGAAGGCCCGTCCTTCGACCGGATCCGGATTTCGCTGGCCAGCCCGGAGAAAATTCTCTCCTGGTCCTTCGGCGAGGTGAAGAAGCCTGAAACGATCAATTACCGGACGTTCAAGCCTGAACGCGACGGTCTGTTCTGCGCCCGTATTTTCGGCCCGATCAAGGACTATGAGTGCCTGTGCGGCAAGTACAAGCGCATCAAGTACAAGGGCATTATCTGCGAGAAATGCGGCGTTGAAGTCACCCTGGCGCGCGTGCGCCGTGAGCGCATGGGCCATATCGAGCTCGCTGCGCCGGTGGCTCACATCTGGTTCCTGAAATCACTGCCGTCCCGGATCTCGCTGTTCCTGGACATGGCCCTCAAGGATGTGGAGCGCGTGCTCTACTTTGAAGGCTATGTGGTGATCGAGCCGGGCCTGACGCCGCTTCAGAAGCAACAGATCCTCACCGAAGAAGAGTATTACGAAGCCGTCGACGAGTACGGCGAGGACGCCTTCACCGCCGGCATCGGCGCGGAAGCCATCCGTGAAATCCTCTCCACGATGGATCTGGAAAAAGAAGTGGAGCAAATGCGCGAGGAGATGGGTGAAACCGGCTCCGAGCTGAAGCTCAAAAAGCTCGCCAAGCGCACCAAGCTCATCGAATCCTTCATGCTCTCCGGCAACAAGCCCGAGTGGATGATCCTGACCATCGTGCCGGTCATTCCGCCGGAACTGCGCCCGCTCGTCCCGCTGGACGGCGGCCGGTTCGCCACGTCGGACCTCAATGACCTGTATCGCCGCGTCATCAACCGCAACAACCGCCTCAAGCGCCTGATCGAGCTGCGCGCGCCGGACATCATCATCCGTAACGAAAAGCGGATGCTGCAAGAGTCCGTCGACGCCCTGTTCGACAATGGTCGTCGCGGCCGCGTGATCACCGGCGCCAACAAGCGTCCGCTGAAGTCGCTGTCCGACATGCTCAAGGGCAAGCAGGGCCGGTTCCGTCAGAACCTGCTCGGCAAGCGCGTGGACTATTCCGGTCGTTCCGTGATCGTGGTGGGCCCCGAGCTGAAACTGCACGAATGCGGTCTGCCCAAGAAAATGGCGCTCGAGCTGTTCAAGCCCTTCATCTATGCGCGT
This sequence comes from Oceanicaulis alexandrii DSM 11625, assembly GCF_000420265.1. Lineage (NCBI taxonomy): Bacteria > Pseudomonadati > Pseudomonadota > Alphaproteobacteria > Maricaulales > Maricaulaceae > Oceanicaulis > Oceanicaulis alexandrii. Next base: position 7,765 of record NZ_ATUP01000003.1, on the reverse strand, counting down.
CTCGACGCCAAGGGCCTGTCCGGCACCGTCAAGCAATCCAAGAAGATGGTGGAAAAAGAGCGTCCGGAAGTCTGGGACGTTCTCGACGAGGTCATCCGCGAACACCCGGTCATGCTGAACCGGGCGCCGACCCTGCACCGTCTGGGCATCCAGGCGTTCGAACCCAAGCTGATCGAGGGCAAGGCCATCCAGCTGCACCCGCTGGTCTGCGCCGCGTTCAACGCTGACTTTGACGGCGACCAGATGGCCGTGCACGTGCCGCTGAGCCTTGAGGCCCAGCTGGAAGCGCGCGTCCTGATGATGTCGACCAACAACATCCTGTCGCCGGCCAACGGCAAGCCGATCATCGTGCCGTCCCAGGATATCGTGCTGGGTCTGTACTACCTGTCGATCGTCAAGGACAAAGAGCCTGGCGAAGGCATGGTCTTCGGCTCCATGGGCGAGCTGGAAGCAGCGCTGGATTCCGGCGTTGTGACCCTACACGCCAAGGTCAAGGCGCGCTATTCCGGCGTTGATCCGGAAGGCAATGAATACACCAAGGTGATCGACACCACGCCGGGTCGCATGAAGCTGCTTGAGCACCTGCCCAAGCACCCTGAAGTGCAGCCGGATGTGCTCGATGGTCTTCTGACCAAGAAAGCTGTCGGCGGCCTGATCGACATCGTCTATCGCCACACCGGCCAGAAGGCGACCGTGATCTTCTGCGACAAGATCATGGCCCTGGGCTTCAAGGAAGCGGCGCGCGCTGGCATTTCCTTTGGCAAGGACGACATGCTGATCCCGGACGCCAAGAAAGACCTGGTGGGTGAAACCCGCGCCCTGGTCGGCGATTACGAGCAGCAATATGTGGACGGCCTGATCACCAAGGGTGAGAAGTACAACAAGGTCGTCGACGCCTGGGCGAAGTGCACCGACAAGGTCGCTGACGCCATGTATGACGAGATCTCCAAGCCGGTCAAAGACGACGATGGTCGCGACGGCGAAGTGAACTCGGTCTACATGATGGCCCACTCGGGCGCTCGTGGCTCGAAAAACCAGATGAAACAGCTCGCCGGCATGCGCGGCCTTATGGCCCGTCCGGACGGCTCGATCATCGAAACGCCGATCATCTCGAACTTCAAAGAGGGGCTGACGGTTCTGGAGTACTTCAACTCCACCCACGGCGCTCGTAAGGGTCTGGCGGACACCGCGCTGAAAACGGCGAACTCGGGTTATCTGACCCGTCGTCTCGTCGACGTGGCGCAGGACTGCATCGTCACCGAGTTTGATTGCGGCACCTCTCAGGGCATCACCCTGGGCGCGGTGGTCAATGGCGGCGACATCGTCGAGCCGCTCAGCCAGCGTATTCTAGGCCGGAACACGGCGGAAGCGGTCAAGGATCCGTCCACGGGCGAGGTTCTGGCGCCGGCCGACACCTATATTGATGAAGAGCTGTCCCTGGCGCTTGAAGCTTCGGGCGTCAGCACCATCAAGGTGCGTTCGCCGCTGACATGCGAAACCCGCGTCGGCGTCTGCGCCACGTGTTACGGACGCGACCTGGCGCGCGGCACCAAGGTGAACATGGGTGAAGCGATCGGCGTGATCGCGGCCCAGTCCATCGGCGAGCCGGGCACCCAGCTGACCATGCGGACCTTCCACATCGGCGGTACGGCGCAGGTGTCCGAGCAGTCCTTCATCGAAGCCACCCACGAAGGCAAGGTCGCCTTTGTGGAGCGCAACACGGTGCAGGCTTCTGACGGCTCCTTCATCGTGCTGAGCCGGAACATGCAGGTCCAGATCACCGATCAGGACGGCAACCCGCTCGAGACCTACAAGCTGCAATACGGCGCCAAGCTGCGCGTCGATGCAGGCGAGAAGGTCAAGCGCGGCGCGCGTCTGGCCGAATGGGACCCGTACACCATGCCGATCGTCACCGAGGCGGGCGGCAAGGTGAAGCTGATCGACATCATCGACGGTCTGTCGGTGAAGGAAGACACCGACGAAGCCACCGGCATCGCCTCGAAAGTGGTGGTCGACTGGCGCGGCACGGGCTCCAAATCCGCGTCGATCCAGCCTGCCATGGTGATCGAGGACGCCAATGGCGAGCCGGTCAAGCTGGCCGACAAGACGGCGAACTATATGCTGTCTGTGGGCGCCATCCTCTCGGTCAATGACGGCGACACGGTTCAGCCCGGCGACGTGCTGGCCCGTATCCCGACCGAGGGCGCCAAGACCCGTGACATCACCGGCGGTCTGCCGCGTGTGGCCGAGCTGTTCGAAGCGCGTCGTCCGAAAGACCACGCTGTCATCGCCGAGATGACAGGCCGCGTGGAATTCGGTCGCGACTACAAGAACAAGCGCCGCATCTCCATCACGCCGGAAGGCGATGATGCGGAGGCTGTCGAATACCTGGTGCCGAAGGGCAAACACCTTACGGTTCAGGAAGGCGACATCATCCAGCGCGGCGAGTACCTGCTCGACGGCAACCCGGCGCCGCACGATATCTTGCGGATCCTGGGCGTCGAGGCGCTGGCCGATTACCTGATCAACGAGATCCAGGAAGTCTATCGCCTGCAGGGCGTGCCGATTAACGACAAGCACATCGAAGTGATTGTCCGGCAGATGCTGCAGAAGATGGAAATCACCCATCCGGGCGATTCCGGCTATCTCAACGGCGAGCATGTCGACAAGATCGAATGGCTTGAAACCAACGAGAAGCTGGAAGCGGAAGGCAAGCGTCCGTCCGTGGCGGACCCGGTCCTGCTGGGCATCACCAAGGCGTCGCTGCAGACCCGCTCCTTCATCTCGGCGGCGTCCTTCCAGGAGACCACCCGCGTGCTTACCGAAGCGTCGGTGCAGGGCAAGGTGGATACCCTTGAAGGCCTGAAAGAGAACGTGATCGTGGGTCGTCTGATCCCGGCCGGCACCGGCTCGATGATGCGCGAGTATCAGGTCGAGGCGGATGCGCGTGACGAAGCGCGCATTGCCGAGCAGAAAAAAGCCGTGAAGAGCGGCGATGAGGCCCTGCCGGCCGAAATCGCCGAAGCTGCGGCTGAGGAAGCTCGAAGCGAAAGCTGATCCTTCGCTCTGATCTGAAAGAAGCCCGTCAGCTTTAGCTGGCGGGCTTTTTCATGTGCGGGGCAGGGGCGCGGTGTGCCGGAGATTCGCATGCGTGTGATTTTCAGCGTCGTGATGTGAGGAAATCAGTGCTGCACTGGCCTTGGAATCCTCGGCTGGAACGGCTCTGACAGTGATTGAGGACCCTCTCAGCATTGAAATACCTCAATGGAGAAAGCGAAACCCACGCGATTTCCGCAACTTGCCCAGCCTGCAAATTTCCCGTGAAGGTGATCTTGACGGAATGGCCTGCTCTGAGTAGGTTCCGCGCTCGATTTCGGGGGTGAGCCGTAATCCGTCCTGAGTCCGTCATGGATGACTGGAACGGGTTAGACGTCGCCCGGAACAGACACATACAAGCTTCAACACCGTCCGCGGACGAACGGCTTCAGTCGTCGCGCCCCGGTCGGGTTTTCGCGTCTTTGGTGCGCCTTTGGACGGGAAAACAGGAACAGGAACGGATAGAGGCCTGATGCCTACAGTTAACCAGCTCATCCGCAAACCGCGGAAAGACAAGCCGAAGCGGAACAAGGTTCCCGCGCTTCAGGCGTGCCCGCAACGCCGTGGCGTTTGTACGCGCGTTTACACCACGACGCCGAAGAAGCCGAACTCGGCGCTTCGTAAAGTCGCCAAGGTTCGCCTGACGAACGGCTATGAAGTCGTGAGCTACATTCCGGGCGAAGGTCACAACCTGCAAGAACACTCTGTCGTGCTCATCCGCGGCGGCCGTGTGAAAGACTTGCCGGGCGTGCGTTACCACATCCTGCGCGGCGTTCTGGACACCCAGGGCGTTAAAGACCGTCGTCAGCGTCGTTCGAAATACGGCGCCAAGCGTCCGAAATAAGGAGAGGCGTTCATGTCTCGTCGTCACCGCGCTGAAAAGCGCGAGATTCTACCCGACCCGAAATTCGGCGATCGCGATCTGACCAAGTTCATGAACTACATCATGGTCGATGGTAAGAAATCCGCCGCTGAAGCCATCATCTACGGCGCCCTCGACATCGTTGAGGAAAAAGTGAAGCGCGAACCCGTTCGCGTCTTCCACGAAGCCCTGGACAATGTGGCTCCGGAAATCGAAGTGCGCTCCCGCCGGGTCGGCGGCGCCACGTACCAGGTTCCGGTCGAGGTTCGCCCCGAGCGCCGCAAGGCTCTGGCCATTCGCTGGCTGGCTGCTGCGGCTCGTAACCGCAATGAAAACACCATGCGCGAGCGGCTCGCCGCTGAGCTCATGGACGCCGCTTCCAACCGCGGCTCTTCGGTCAAAAAGCGTGAAGACACGCACAAGATGGCCGAAGCCAACCGCGCGTTCGCGCATTACCGCTGGTAATCTCCAGCCTGACGCTTGCCTCCTGATCTAAGGACCCTCCCCATGGCCCGCGACTACAAAATCGAGGACTACCGCAACTTCGGCATCATGGCGCACATTGATGCCGGCAAGACCACCACGACCGAGCGGATCCTCTTCTACACCGGCAAATCGCACAAAATCGGCGAAGTGCACGATGGCGCCGCCACCATGGATTGGATGGAGCAGGAGCAGGAGCGTGGCATCACGATCACGTCTGCTGCGACGACCTGCTTCTGGAAGGACAAGCGTCTGAACATCATCGACACCCCCGGCCACGTGGACTTCACCATTGAAGTCGAACGTTCGCTGCGGGTGCTTGATGGGGCGGTGTGCTGCCTGGACGCCAACGCCGGCGTCGAGCCGCAAACCGAAACGGTCTGGCGTCAGGCTGACAAGTACCAAGTCCCGCGGATGATCTTCATCAACAAGATGGACAAGCTCGGCGCGGACTTCTTCAACTGCGTCGACATGATCAAGGATCGCCTGGGCGCCAACCCGCTTTGCGTGCAGCTGCCGATCGGCTCCGAGAGCGAGTTTGAAGGCCTGATCGATCTGGTCGCGATGAAAGAACTGGTCTGGCTGGGTGAAAACCTGGGCGCGACTTGGGAAGTGCGCGACATTCGTCCGGAGCTGGCTGACAAGGCCGCTGAATACCGCGAAGCGCTGGTCGAGACCGCCGTCGAGCAGGACGAAGCTGCGATGGAAGCCTATCTGGAAGGCGAAGAGCCCTCTGAAGAGCTTCTGAAAACGCTGATCCGCAAGGGCACCATTTCCCTGGCGTTCAACCCGATCCTGTGCGGCACCGCATTCAAGAACAAAGGCGTTCAGCCTCTGCTCGACGGTGTTGTGGACTTCCTGCCGTCTCCGGTGGAAGTGGCCTCGATCAAGGGCATCGACGCGAAGACCGAAGAGCCGACCACCCGCAAGCCGTCTGATGACGAGCCGCTGGGTCTGCTGGCGTTCAAGATCATGAACGACCCGTTCGTGGGCTCGCTCACCTTCTGCCGCATCTATTCGGGCACCTTGTCCACCGGTCAGACGGTGCTGAACACGGTGAAAGAGAAGAAAGAGCGCGTCGGCCGTATGCTGTTGATGCACTCCAACTCTCGTGAAGACATCAAGGACGCGTACGCAGGCGACATCGTTGCTATCGCGGGTCTGAAGGACACCACCACGGGCGACACCCTGTGTGATCCGGCTCACCCGGTGATCCTGGAGCGCATGGAGTTCCCTGATCCGGTGATCGAGATCGCCATCGAGCCCAAATCCAAGGGCGACCAGGAGAAGCTCGGCGTGGCTCTGGCCCGTCTGGCGGCTGAAGATCCGTCCTTCCGCGTTTTCTCTGATGAGGAATCCGGCCAGACGATCATCGCCGGCATGGGCGAGTTGCACCTGGACATCCTGGTCGACCGCATGCGCCGCGAATTCAAGGTCGAAGCGAATGTGGGCCAGCCTCAGGTGGCTTACCGCGAGACCGTTGGCGTTGCGCACACTGTCGACTACACCCACAAGAAGCAGTCGGGTGGTTCGGGTCAGTTCGCGCGCATCAAGCTGGAAATCGAACCGGTCGAGCCGGGCGAAGGCTTCTCGTTTGACTCCAAGATCGTCGGCGGCTCCGTGCCCAAGGAATACATTCCGGGCGTGGAAAAAGGCCTGAACTCGGTGCGTGAAACCGGTCTTCTGGCTGGCTTCCCGATGATCGACTTCAAAGTGACCCTCGTTGACGGCGCCTATCACGACGTCGACTCCAGCGTCATGGCCTTTGAAATCGCCGCCCGCGCCGCGCTTCGTGAAGCGAAGTCTTCGCTGAAGATGAAGCTGCTCGAGCCGATCATGAAAGTCGAAGTGGTGACCCCGGACGAGTATACTGGTTCGGTCATCGGCGACCTGAACTCCCGCCGCGGTCAGATCCGCGACCAGGAAATGCGCGGCAACGCTACGGTGGTGAACGCCTTCGTACCGCTGGCGAACATGTTCGGGTATGTGAACAATCTGCGTTCGGCCACTCAGGGTCGCGCCCAGTTCACCATGCAGTTCGACCACTACGAGCCGGTGCCGCAAGCTGTCGCCGACGAAGTGATCTCCAAAATCGCGTAATCTGGATCGACACGATCCACTGAAAAGACGCCTGTCCGAAGAGTAGGAAGAGACAATGGCCAAGGAAAAGTTTGAGCGTACGAAACCGCATGCCAATATTGGCACGATTGGTCACGTTGACCACGGCAAGACGACGCTGACCGCCGCGATCACCAAATACTTTGGTGACTTCCGCGCGTACGACCAGATTGACGGAGCGCCTGAAGAGAAGGCGCGCGGCATCACGATTTCGACGGCTCACGTTGAGTATGAGACGGAAAACCGTCACTACGCGCACGTGGATTGCCCCGGTCACGCCGACTACGTGAAGAACATGATCACGGGCGCTGCGCAGATGGACGGCGGCATCCTGGTTGTGAACGCGGCTGACGGCCCGATGCCGCAGACGCGCGAGCACATCCTTCTGGCGCGCCAGGTCGGCGTTCCGGCTCTGGTGGTGTTCCTGAACAAGGTTGACCAGGTCGACGACGAAGAGCTTCTGGAGCTTGTTGAGATGGAAGTTCGCGAACTTCTGTCCTCTTACGACTTCCCGGGCGACGACATTCCGATCATTGCGGGCTCTGCGCTTGCTGCGATGGAAGGCCGTGACCCTGAGATCGGCGAGAACAAGATCCGCGAACTGATGGCGGCTGTGGATGAGTACATCCCGACCCCTGAGCGTCCGGTTGACCAGGCGTTCCTGATGCCGATCGAGGACGTGTTCTCGATTTCGGGCCGCGGCACGGTTGTGACCGGCCGTATCGAGCGCGGCGTGATTCACGTGGGCGACGAGATCGAGATCATCGGTCTGCGCGACACCGTGAAGACGACGTGTACGGGCGTTGAGATGTTCCGCAAGCTGCTCGACCAGGGCGAAGCGGGCGACAATGTGGGCCTTCTGCTGCGCGGCATCGACCGTGAGGGCGTTGAGCGCGGCCAGGTTCTGGCCAAGCCGGGTTCGATCACGCCGCACGCGAAGTTCGAAGCCGAGGCCTACATCCTGACGAAGGAAGAGGGTGGCCGCCACACGCCGTTCTTCTCCAACTATCGTCCGCAGTTCTACTTCCGCACGACGGACGTGACCGGCGTTGTGACCTTGAAAGAGGGCACCGAGATGGTGATGCCGGGCGACAATGTTGAAGTGTCTGTCGAGCTGATCACCCCGATCGCGATGGAAGAGAAGCTGCGCTTCGCCATCCGTGAAGGCGGCCGCACCGTGGGCGCTGGCGTGGTGTCCAAGATCAC